>CBDIIH010000001.1:0-41761 GCA_965279565.1 Tagaea sp.
GCCACGCGCCAGCGCATAGCCCGCCGGGATCGACAAAGCGAGCGCGCACGCGGTGGTCAGCAACGCGATCCACACGCTGAGCCACAGCGATTCCATCGCGCGCCCGGTCGGGCGGAAGACCGTCTCCCAGTAGCGGAAGCCCCATTGCGAGGGCAGCTTGTCGGGCCAGAACCACGCCTCGGCGACCGACCAGATCAAGAGATTGGCGAGCGGCCCGAAGATCGCGAAGGCGATCAGGCCGAGGAGGATGGCGCGCACGGGCCAGCGCAAGCTCATGGCTGCCCCGCCTTCTCGCGCAGGCCGTGGCGGATGTAGAACCACGCGGCGAAGCCGGTCATCAGGTACGACACGAAGCCCAGCGCGTTGGCGGTCCCGTAGTCGCCCACCGAATTGATGCGCCAAGCCATGTTGACCGTCAGCATCGACGGGCTCTGGCCCGACAGCATCAGCGGCACCGACAGCACCGACATCATCGTCACGAACGACAGCACGAGGCCGACGGCGAGCGAGCGGGAAACCTGCGGCACCAGGATCTCGACGAGGATGCGAAGGCGCGAGGCGCCCAGGTTGCGCGCCGCCTCGATCGTCGAGCGGTCGAGCCCGGCCATGGCACCGGCGACCATCAGCGCCACGAACGGCGTCTGCTTCCACACGAACGTGATGACGATGCCGCGCCAGTCGAGGAAGCTCTGCGCCTGCTCGATGTCGATGATGCCGAAATAGACGAAGGTCATGTTCATCATGCCGTTGCGCCCGATGAAGGTGCGCATGCACTGGGCGGCGACGATGAACGGGATGAAGAGCGGCCAGCGGTAGAGGAACGACAGGATCGCCTTGGCAAGCGGGCTTTCGCCCAGCGTCAGGTACCCGCCGATGGCGACCGAGAACAGCGCGATCAGCACGCACGACAGCAGGATGATGACGACCGTGAAGAGCGTGTCGAGCCGGTAGAGCTCCCACGCGCGGACGAAATTTCCGAGCGTCCAGGCCGCCTGCTTGTCCTGGAAGGCGCTGACCAGCGAAAAGCCAAGCGGATAGACGAACAGTGCCGCCACGATCAGGAGGGCGGGCACCACGAGCAGGATGGAGATGTTGCGGTTCGGACCCATCGCGAAAACGGGACCGGCGCCAGCGTGGCGCCGGTCCCGCTCCTTCAGATCAGTTCAGCACGACTTTCTCGTACTGCTCCTGGATCTTGGTGAAGTAGTCCGCCTGCGGCATCGGCTTGCCCATGGTCTTGAGCATGTCGGGCGGCACGTCCTTGAACAGCTTGTCCATGACCTTCTTGTCGAGATACTGCTGGACGTGGCTGGCGTCGATGCCCGGCAGCCAGTTGAAGCGCTCGACGATGCCCTTGGCCTGGACCTGCGGCGAAGTGGCGAGTTCGACGAACTTGCGCGCGACGGCCGCGTTTGCCGCCTTTTCCGGCACCACATAGTACATCGGCTGGCCCGGCAGGCCGGTCTTGAGCAGCGTCAGCTTCAGCTTGGGCGAGAGCTTCCCTTCGTCCTGCCAGGAATAGAACATGTCCATCCACACCGGACCCATGTCGATCTCGCCGCGGTTGAGCGCGTCGAGCGTGCCCGCGTTGCCCGGCGTGATCGTCGCCGTGCCGTTGAAGGCCTTGAGCCGCTGCAGGGCGGGCGTGAGGGCCGCCACCGTCGCGTCGTCGTAGGGACCTTCGATGAGCTTGGCGGGCTGCGGCGCATAGGCATAGAGCCAGCCGAACACGAAGCCCACGCCCGACATGCCGCCGCGGATGCCGTTGTGGCCGAAGCGCTTGGGGTTGGCCGACGCGAAGGCGACGAGATCGTCGTAGCTGGTCGGTGCCGTCCTGACCTTGTCCGGGTTGTACGCGATCGCGATCTGGCTCAGGAACATCGGGAACACGTAGCCGTCGACATCCACGCCCAGCGAGTTCTTCGTCACGTCGTTGGTCGTCATCGAGCCGGTCGAGATCTGCGAACGGTACTTCGACAGCAGCCCGTCCTTGACCATCTGGCCGGCCATCTTCTGGTGAACGACCGCCACGTCGACGTCGACGCTGGCGGTGTTCGCCTTCTTCTGGGCGTCCAGACGCTCCCAGATGCGCTGCGAACCGGCGTCGCCGGGCCCGGACCCGATCGCGCGGACCTTCACGCCCGGGTTGGCCTTCTCGAACATGGGCCCGAGATACTCGGTGATGTAGTCGACCATGTTCTGGTCGCCCGCCGTCATCACGTTGAGGTTGACCTGCTGGGCGCTGGCGCCGCCCGCCGTCGCCAGGACCGCACCCGTTGCCAGGGCGGCGGCCATCATCGTCCGTCTTTTCATCAGTTCCTCCATCATCGACCGGTCTCGTTTTGCCGTCGGGCTTCCGGTCCCGCCCGTCGGCTTGTCTTGTAAGGCTGGCCCCGTGTCAGTTTCGCGACATCGACGCGGGGTAGAGATGCAACGCGCCGGCCGGGACCCGCACCGCGACCTCGCTGCCGAGTTCGCGCCTGTCCGGGTCGTCGACCATGTACTGGCTGTCGCCCACCGCGACCGCATAGCGCCATCCTCCGCCGGGGTACGAGGCCTGCACGATGCGGCCCGGCAGCATCAGGGCGCCGGCGTCTTGCGAAGCGCCGTCGGCGAGTTCGGCGGCTTCCGAGCGGAAGTGCGCGACGAGCTCGCCGCGCTCGAACCCGTCGGGTGCGACTTTCCGCAGCACGGCGGCGCGGTTGCCGGGACCTTCGGCGATGTCGATGGAATCGCCGCGCCGGACCCCGGAAAGGCGCACCACGTTGGTCGCCCCCATGAACGCCGCCACGAAGGGCGAGTTGGGCGCGTTGTAGATCGTCTCGGGCGGGCCGACCTGGGCGATCGTGCCGGCATCGAGGATCACGATGCGGTCGGCCATCACCATGGCCTCCTCGCGGTCGTGCGTGACATGGATCGCGGTGATGCCGAGATTTTTCTGCAGCGCCTTGATCTCGTGGCGCACGTCCTCGCGGATGCGCGCGTCGAGATTCGAAAGCGGCTCGTCGAGAAGCAGGATCGCGGGATCGACGGCAAGTGCCCGGCCCAGCGCCACGCGCTGGCGCTGGCCGCCGGAAAGCTGGGCGACGTTGCGCTGGCCCAGCCCGTCGAGCTTCAGCATCGCCAGGATCTCGTCCACGCGCGCGGCGATCTTCTCGCGCGACCACTTCTTCAGCCGCAGGCCGTAACCGATGTTCTGCGCCACCGTCATGTGCGGCCACAGCGCGTAGCTCTGGAAGACCATCGCCATGCCGCGCTTGTCCGGCGGCTCGCCCGAGATGTCCCGTCCGCCCACGCGGATGGCGCCCGAACTGGCAGCAAGAAAGCCCGCGATGGTGCGCAGCAGGGTCGTCTTGCCGCAGCCCGACGAACCGAGCAGGGCGACGAATTCGCCGGGTGCCACGTCGAGCGACACGCCCTTCAGGACGCGCACGTTTCCATACGCGGTTTCGACGCGATCGATTTCAAGGCGCGCGGACACGGCAAATCCCCCCTACTTGACCCAAGGATAAGCGCCGTTTCTACCGCACGTCTATGACATCTTGCCGACAGGCCCGGCAGACGCCATTATCCCCCGCAACGCAGCAAATGCGGAACGACGTCCACCCAGGGGGTCCCCTATGAAAACCGGAATTCTGGCGGCAGCCATTGCTGCCGTGACGATCTCTTTCGGCGCGCAGGCGCAGCAGGTCACGCCAAGCCCGACGCTCGACGCCATCAAGGCGCGCGGCCATCTCGAATGCGGCGTCCATCTCGGCCTGCCGGGCTTCTCCTTCGCCAACGACAAGGGCGAATGGTCGGGCATCGACGTCGACTACTGCAAGGCGCTCGCCGCCGCCATCCTGGGCGATGCCAACAAGGTCAAGTTCACGCCGACGTCGGTCCAGCAGCGCTGGCCGATCCTGCAGTCGGGCCAGGTGGACCTGCTGTCGCGCAACACCACGATCACGTTCTCGCGCAACGCCTCGCTCGGCGTGAACTTCCTCGGCATCAATTTCTACGAGGGCCAGACCTTCGTCGTGCGCAAGAAGGCCGGCATCACCAAGCCCGACCAGATGGACGGCGCCACGATCTGCGTCGCCGCCGGTTCGACGGAAGAAAAGCAGGCGACCGACTGGTTCGCCGAACGCAAGAAGAAGGTGACGATCGTCAACTTCCAGAAGAACGACGACGCCATCGCGGCCTACGACGCCGAACGCTGCGATGCCTACACCGCCGGCTTCGGCGCACTCGCCGGCCAGCGCATCAAGCTGAAGTCGCCCGACGACAACGTGATCCTGACGGAACTCATCTCCAACGATCCGCAGGGTCCGACAACGCGCTACGGCGACGAACGCTTCCAGGCGGTCGTGCGCTGGGTGCTCAACGGCATGATCGCCGCCGAGAACCTCGGCGTCACGTCGGCCAACGTCGACCAGATGAAGGCCACGTCGACCAACGGCGAAGTCCGCCGCCTGCTGGGCGTGGAAGGCAATTTCGGCGCGATGCTGGGCCTGCCGAACGACTGGATGTACCAGGCGATCAAGCAGGTCGGGAACTACTCGGAAAGCTACGAGCGCACGGTCGGCATGGGCTCGCCGCTCAAGCTGCCGCGCGGTCCCAACCAGCTCTGGACGAAGGGCGGACTGCTCTTCACGCCGCCCTTCCAGTAAGCAGGGGGCGCCCATCTTCCGGCGCTATTTCTACGACGCCCGCGTCCGCGACTGGTTCGCCCAGTTCGCGGTCGCGGGCGGTCTTTTTCTGCTCGTCTGGTTCTTCGTCGCCAACGCGTCGGAGAACATGGTCAAGGCCGGCATCGCGTCCGGCTTCGACTTCCTGTGGCGCACGTCGGGCATCGACGTGCCCTTCCGCCTGATCGAATACGGCCCGCAGGACACCAATTTCCGCCTGCTGCTGGTCGGCATCGCCAACACCGTCCTCGTCTCGATCCTCGGCATGGTGTTCGCCACGCTGCTGGGATTTGTCGTTGGCATCGCGCGCCTGTCGAAGAACTGGCTGCTGTCGTTCTTCGCCGGCGCCTATGTCGAGTTCGTGCGCAACATCCCGCTGCTACTGTTCGTCTTCTTCTGGTATTTCGGCGTCGTGCGCGCTTTGCCGCCGCCGCGCAGCAGCATCGATGTCGGCGGCATCTTCTTCCTCAACAACCGCGGCCTGTCGATCCCCACGCCCGAAGCGCCCGGCGTGTTCACGATCCCGCTCGTGCTGTTCGTGGCATGCTTCGGCGCGTTCCTCGCCCTGCGCCTGTGGGCGGCCAAGCGCCAGGCGGCCACCGGCCAGCCCTTCCCGATCGTCCTGGCGGGCCTCGGCCTCGTCGTCGCCATCCCCGCCGTCGCCGCCGCGATCGCCGGGACCACGACCGCGTGGAGCGTGCCGGCGCTGACCGGCTTCAATTTCCGCGGCGGCTTCGCGCTGATCCCCGAATTCGTGGCGCTGTTCTTCGCGCTCGTCACCTATACCGCCGGCTTCATCGCCGAGATCGTGCGCGGCGGCATCCTTGCCGTGTCCAAGGGCCAGACGGAGGCGGCCGCGTCGCTGGGCCTGCGCCCCTCGCAGATCCTGCGCCTCATCGTCGTGCCGCAGGCCATGCGCGTGATGATCCCGCCGATGACCAGCCAGTATCTCAACGTGCTGAAGAACTCGTCGTTCGGTGCCGTCATCGCGTTTCCCGAGATCGTCAGCGTGTTCATGGGTTCCGCACTCAACAACACCGGCCAGGCGATCGAGATCATCGCCATCGTGCTCGGCATCTATCTCGTGGTCGGCCTGGCGGTGTCGCTGTTCATGAACTGGTACAACGCGCGCATCGCCCTGGTGACGCGATGAACGCCGTCGCCTGGGCCCGCAAGAACCTGTTCGCCACGTGGCTCGACGCGGCCGTGACGCTTGCGTGCGCGGCCCTGATCCTCAACTACGTGCCGCCGGTCATCGAGTGGGCGATCCTGAAGGCCACCTGGAACGGCAACGACCGGACCGACTGTGCGGCCGGCGGGGCGTGCTGGGTTTTCATCCGCGTGCGCTTCGGCCAGTTCATGTACGGGCTCTACCCGCCCGCCCAGACCTGGCGCGTGGACCTTGCCGCCTTCCTGCTCGTCGCGTTCGTCGTGCCCTTCCTGTGGAACGGGGCGCCGTTCAAGAAGCTGTTCGGGTTCCTCACCCTCGTCGTCTATCCGCCGCTGGGGCTGTGGCTGCTGCTGGGCGGGTTCGGCCTGCCGGTCGTCCAGACGCGCGAATGGGGCGGGCTGATGCTGACGGTCTTCATGGCCGTCTATGCCGGCATCGGCGCCTTCCCGCTGGGCGTGCTGATGGCGCTGGGGCGCCAGTCGCGCCTGCCGCTGATCAAGTCGCTGTGCGTCGCGTTCATCGAGTTCTGGCGCGGCGTGCCGATCATCGCGGTCATCTTCCTCGCCTCGATGCTGCTGCCGCTGATCCTGCCGGCGGGCGTGGACATCGACCGGCTGGTGCGCGCGGTCGTCGGCCTCGCGCTGTGCATCGCGGCCTACATGGCCGAGGCGATCCGCGGCGGCCTGCAGTCGCTGCCCAAGGGCCAGACGGAGGCGGCGGCAGCGCTGGGCCTCGGCTACTGGAAGGCGACATGGTTCATCGTGTTGCCGCAAGCGCTGCGCCTCGCCTTGCCGGCGCTGGCCAACGAGTTCATCGCGCTCCTGAAAAACACCACGCTCGTGCTGGTCGTTTCGCTTTTCGACCTGCTCGGCATCGTGCATGCTGCGCTGGCAGACCCCAAATGGGTCGGCCTCACGATGGAAGCCTATGTCTTTGCCGGGACGATCTTCTGGTTCGCGTGCTTCGGCCTGTCGCGCTGGAGTGCGGGGCTGGAAAAGCGCCTGGGACTGGGAACGCGTCACTAAGGGAGAACGCCTATGAACAAGATCGATCTCGACGGCAAGCGCGCCGTCATCACCGGGGGTGCGCGCGGCATCGGGCTTGCCATCGCGGAACGCTTCCTCGCGTCGGGCGCCACCGTGACGCTGTGGGATCGCGATCCGCCCGCACTGGACGCCGCCGCCAAGCGGCTGGCCGCGGGCGACAAGGTGCACACCGTGCGCGCCGACGTGGCCGAGGACGCCACGGTCGTCGCCGCCGCCAACGCCACGATCGGTGCCATGGGCGGGGTCGACATCCTGGTCAACAACGCCGGCATCACCGGCCCCAACGCGACGACGTGGGAATACCCGGTCGCCGAGTGGAAGAAGGTGATGGACGTGGACCTGACCGGCCCGTTCCTGTGCTGCCGCGCACTCGTGCCGCACATGATCAAGGGCGGCTACGGAAGAATCGTCAATGTCGCATCCGTGGCCGGCAAGGAAGGCAACCCGAACGCGCCCGCCTATTCGGCCGCCAAGGCCGGCCTGATCGCGCTGACCAAGTCGCTGGGCAAGGAACTCGCCAAGACCGGCGTGCTCGTCAACTGCGTCACGCCCGCCGTCGCCGACACCGACATCCTGAAGCAGATGACCGAGGCGCACGTCGCCTTCATGCTGGGCAAGATCCCGATGGGCCGCTTCGTGCAGATCGACGAGATCGCCGCGATGGTGGCCTGGCTCGCCTCGTCCGACTGCTCGTTCACGACCGCCGGCGTCTTCGACATCACCGGCGGCCGGGCGACCTACTAGGCGGCGGCACCGTCGCCCGCGGCCTGTGCGGCGAGCCAGTCGAGAAAAAGCCGGCCCGGACGCTCCGACGCCAAGGATGTCGGATAGAGGACGTGGAAGCCCGGGCCGGCGATCGTCAGTTCGGGAAACGGCGCCACCAGCCGGCCGCTCGCAAGATCATCCTGCACCAGCGCATATGGTCCGATCGCGGCGCCCTGTCCGGCGATCGCCGCCTGCAGCGACAGGAAGAAGTGGTCGAAATAGGTGCCGCCGACGGTTTCGCCCACGGCGATCCGGCTTTCGCGCAACCAGCGCTTCCAGGCGTCCGGCCGGGATTTGAGGTGCAGGAGCGGCACGCGCAGCAGGTCCCTCGGCACACCGAGCGGGTGCGTGCGGGCAAAGTCCGGGCTCACCAGCACCGTCGAGACGTCGTCGGCGATCTTCCGGCAGGCATGGTCGCTGCGGCGCATGACATCCCGCCGGACGATGAAGTCGTAGGGCTCGCCGAGCTGGCCGATCTCGTCCGACGTCGAGGTCGAGATCCGCAGCTCGATCGACGGGTTTGCCATCTGGAACGAGGACGTACGCGGGATGAGCCAGCGCATCGCGAAGGACGGCGTCGCGTTGATCTTCAGCACGCGGCCGGGCGCACGTCGCGACAGCCGCTCGGAGGCGACCGCAAGACGGTCGAGGCACGCCCGCACGTCCTCGAGATAGGAACCCGCCTCGGCCGTCGGCGCGATCCCGCGGCCGGACCGGCGGAAAAGCGGCCGCCCGAAATGCGCTTCGAGGATCTTGATCTGCTGGCTCACGGCGCTGTGCGAGACGCAAAGCTCCGCGGCAGCGGCACCCACGCTTGCGTGGCGTGCGGCCGCCTCGAACGCGCGCAGGGCCCTCAATGGCGGAAGCTGTCGCATGACTTAAGTTTTTCTAACATATGGATCGCCAAATTGAAATGGCCATCATCTCACAGGGCGGCGATAAACCGGCACTTCGCATCCCGCTCCGCGCGGACGGGCTCGGCTGAAACCGGTGCCTACCTTACGTGTCTGGAGCGTCACTTTCCGCCAGGAGCCGCATGGGAATCGTCGCAAATCACGTGAAGGCCGTCCGGCCGTCGGAAACCAAGGCCATGACGGCGCGCGCCGCGGCACTGCGACAGCAGGGCCGCGACATCATCACGCTGAGCCAGGGCGAACCGGATTTCGACACGCCCGAGAATGTCCGTGCGGCCGGCATCGAGGCGATCCGGACGGGCATGACTCGCTATACCGCCGTGGCCGGCATCGTGCCGCTTCGCGAGGCGATCCGCGACAAGCTCAAGCGCGAGAACGCGCTCGACTATTCGGTCGATCAGATCACCGTCGGCTGCGGTGCCAAGCAGGTCGTCTTCAACGGCCTGTTCGCCAGTCTGGATCCGGGCGACGAAGTGATCGTGCCGGGACCGTGCTGGGTGTCCTACCCCGACATGGTCCGCCTCGCCGGCGGCACACCGGTCGTTGTCCCGTGCTCGGAAAACGAGGATTTCAAGCTCGGCCCGGCAACACTCGCAGGCGCGATCACGCCGCGCACGAAATGGCTGATGCTCAATTCGCCGCTCAACCCCGCCGGGGCCGTCTATGGCCGCGCCGAACTGGAAGCGCTCGCCGACGTGCTGCGGGCACACCCGCGCGTCCTGATCCTCGCCGACGACATCTACGAGAAGTTCGTCTATCCGCCGGCGAAGTTCGCCACGCTGGCCGAAGTGGCACCCGATCTCTACGGGCGAACGCTCACCGTCAACGGCGTCTCGAAGGCGAACTGCATGACGGGGTGGCGCGTGGGCTACGGGGCGGGTCCGCTCGAACTCGTGCGTGCGATGAACACCATCCAGGGCCAGACCTCCTCGCACACGAGTTCGATCTCGCAGTACGCGGCGATCGAGGCCATCGCGGGCGACCAGTCCCGCACTGCAGCACTCGTCGACGAGTTCCGGCAGCGCCGCGACCTGGTCGTGGCAAGGCTGAACGAGGCGCCCGGCCTGCGCTGCCGCGTGCCCGAAGGCGCGTTCTACGTCTATCCGAACTGTGCGGGCGTGATCGGCAAGCGCACGCCATCCGGCGCCGCGCTCGGCTCGGACACGGATTTCGCCATGTATCTGCTCGAATCCGCCGGCGTTGCCGTCGTGCCGGGGTCCGGCTTCATGGCTTCGCCCTATATCCGGATATCCTACGCGTCGTCGCGCGAGGATCTGGCGCGCGCGTGCGAGCGCATCGTGCGCGCGTGCGCAGAACTGCAATAGGAGGTCCGGCACGATGAGCGGCAAGGGTCGGGTACTCAGGAACAGGATGGCCGGCACCGGCCTCGTCCATGTCATGGCCGCGCACAGTCCGCTGTCGGCGCGCCTGGCCGAAGAAGCCGGCTTCGACGGATTGTGGGCGAGCGGCTTCGAGCTTTCCGCCCTTTACGGGCTTGCCGACGTCAGCCTCGTGTCGATGTCCCAGCATCTCGACATGACGCGCGCCATCGCGGAACATTCGTCGCTGCCCGTCGTGGCCGACATCGACACCGGGTTCGGCAACGCGGTCAACGTCGTGCACGCCATCCGGCAGTACGAACGCGCGGGCGTGGCGGCCGTGGTGATCGAAGACAAGTCGTTCCCGAAGGTCACGAGCCTCGTCGCCGACGGACGGCAGGACCTGCTGCGCATCGAGGAGTTCCAGGGGAAGATCGAGGCGGCGTGCGCCACGCGCGTCGACCCTGATTTCGTCGTGATCGCGCGGGTCGAAGCGCTGATCGCGGGGCTGGGCGAGGCCGAAGCGCTGAAGCGCGCGATGGCCTACGAGGCGGCCGGCGCCGACATGGTCCTGATCCATTCCAGGCAGAAGACGCCCGACGAGATCGAAAGCTTCGTGCGCGCCTGGAAGGGCAAGGTGCCGCTCGTCGTGGTGCCCACCGCCTACCCCGAGATGGATGCCGCGCGCATCGAAGCACTGGGCAAGATCCGGATGGTCATCTACGGCAACCACGCGGTCCGGGCGGCCGTCACCGAGATGAAACGCGTCTTCGCCGCGATCTTGAAGGATGGCGGCATCCGGAACGTCGACGGCCAGATCGTGCCCGTCGAGGAGATCTTCCGCCTGCAGAAGATGGATCAGGTAAAGTCCGACGAGAAGCGGTTCTTGAGGTAGCGCCATGCGGATTCTCGCTTTCAGCGATCTCCACTGCAGCCGCAAGGCGGCGCGCGAAATCGTCGCGGCGGCGCGGGACGCCGATGTCGTGGTCGGCGCCGGCGATTTCGCGAACCGGGGGATCGGCCTGCGCGACACGGTCGACCTGCTCTGTCAGATGACGGTGCCGACGGTTTTCGTCGCCGGCAACCACGACCTGCTCGACGAATTGCGCGGCGCCTGTGCGAGCAATCCCGCGATCCGTATCCTGCACGGCGAGACGGCCGCGATCGGCGGCGTGACGTTCTTCGGGCTGGGCTACGAAATTCCGGCCGGGCTCGACGAGCCGTGGAACCAGCGGCTCGAAGAGACGCAAGCGGCCGAGATTCTCGCCGCCTGCCCGCCCGGCGCGGTGCTCGTCACCCACTCGCCGCCGTTCGGCATCGCCGACCTCCAGGCGGATGGACGGCACGACGGCAGCCGCGCGATCCGCGACACGCTCGCCGCAGCACAGCCCCGCCTGCATCTGTGCGGGCATATCCACTATTCCTGGGGAAAGTCGGGCGCCGTCGGAAGCTGCCCCGTCCACAATCTCGGGCCGACCGTCAACTGGTTCGACGTCTGAGCGTGACGTGAAGAGTCTCATGCTATCCTGACCGGACGAAACCTGCCGGGAGGAGCATTCGACAATGGCGCGTGACCCGTTCGCCGTCGCACGGCGCAAACTGTTCGTGTCGGTCGTCTCCGACACGCTCGACGGCCTCGGCTATCGCGGCCAAGCGTTCGCACCCGCGATCCGGCCGCTCGACGACACCCGCGTGCTGCTGGGGCGCGCACGCACCGCGCTCTATCGCGAGGTCTTCCATGTGCCCAAGGGCCACAATCCCTACGCGCTGGAAATCGCCATCATCGACGACCTCAAGCCCTTCGAGGTCGCCGTGCTCGCCTGCGGCGCCAATCCCAAGATCGGCCCGTGGGGCGAATTGCTGACCACCGCCGCACGCGCGCGCGGCGGCGTAGGCTGCCTTACCGACGGGCTGACGCGCGACGTGCGCGCGATCCGCAAGCTGGGGTTCCCGGTCTTCGCCGGCGGCATCGGCCCTCTCGACAGCAAGGGACGCGGCGAAGTGGCCGCGATCGATGTACCCATCGAGCTTGGCGGCGTGCGCGTGGAAACCGGCGACGTGATCTTCGGCGACGCCGATGGCGCCGTCGCGATCCCGAAGAAGATCGAAAAGCAGGTCTTCGCGGCAGCACTCGCCAAGGTCAGCGGCGAGAACCGCACGCGCGCGGCGTTGGAACGCGGCGAGAAGCTCGCCAGCGTGTTCAAGCGGTTCGGGATTCTCTAGGCCGCTTCGGACGTCGGCGCCGGCTTCGCAGGCTTCGCCGCACGCTTGCCGAAGATGTTGAGCACGTTCAGCGCCCCGTAGCCCAGTGCGCGCTTGGCCGCCGCGACATGGTCCGCCCGGTCGAAGAACTGGTAGCCCTTGTCGAGCAGGGCCAGCGTGTAGAAGCGGTTGTACTCGCTGGCGAAGACGATCGCGATGAAGATGTAGAGGAAGCCGGCCAGTGCCCGCGCGAAATGGTGCGGCAGCACGAACGGCAGGCCCGCCAGCACCAGCAGGGCGAAACCGGTCTTGGTGTTGCCGCGGGCAAGTGCCGGCAGGCCGCCGAAGAACAGCCCTGTCCAGCAGAAGCCGTAATGGCCTTTGCGCACTTCGTTCGTCTCGGGATGCCGCAGCAGGATCTGGCGTGCCATCGCAAATTCCTCAACCGGATCGGAAGAGGAATTGTACTATCGAAAGGTCAATACTACAAATTAAGCAACCTATGAATAATAACTACTCAACCTCGAGCCGACTCCGCAGGAACGCCGCCTGGCGCGCCGATGCCGTGTCGAAGAGTTCGCCCGGGCTCCACAGCAGGCCGAAATGGCCGCCATCGATCTCGTCGAAGATCTTCGGTGCCGCAATCCTGTCGAACACCGCGTCCTGGACCGCGCGGTTGCAGTGGACCATCTCGTCGCCGCGCGCGACCATCATCAGCGTGGGCGCCTTCAGATAGGGCGCGGCCAAATAGGCGCTGAACGGCACGGCGGTCTTCGGGATCACGCGCGTGGCGCGGTTTTCCCAGTTGCTGGCGAACCGCCCGCCATATTCGGTGAACCAGCGATAGGCCTGAACGGGCTTGAGCAGCGACGGCGAGCCGAGCTGGTCGGCCGAGACCACCGGCAGGGGCCCCGTCGTCGTCTCGGGCGAGCCCGCCACGTCGCCGTTCTCGAAGATCGCGCGCATCTGCGCGAATTTCGCGTCGTCGGGCTCGATCCCCGGAAGCTCGATCCCGCAGGCCGGGATCTGCGCCACGATCGCGGCCACGTCGTCGAGAAACGCGCCGGCCACGAGCACGACCATCGCCGTATAGCTGTCGCCCCAGATCGCCACGCGCGCCGGATCGACGCCCGGCAGCGTGCGCGCGAAGGCGAAGGCGTCGCGATAGCCGCGCCCCTGGATCCACGGGTTGATCTCCTGGCGCGGCTCGCCACCGCTCTCGCCGAAATTGCGGTTGTCGTAGAGCAGCGCGTCGATGCCCGCCCGCCGGAAGGCCTCGGCATAGTCGGCCGCCACCATCGGCATCGTCGCCGACGTGCCGTGCGCCATCACCACGCAAGGCCGCGCGCCCGATCCGGCCGAGACATAATGACGGCCGCGAAGAGTCGCACCGCAGGATGCAAACTCGACCCTATTATACATTTGTAGTTTTCCTCCGCAGGACCGGGAGTCGTCCTAGACGAAGTGCGCGCGTCGGACAAGAGCGGCTCGGAATTCTTTAGCCGGCCCCCGTTGTCTTTTCCGTCATGCCCGGGCTTGACCCGGCCATGACGCCGGCCAAAGCCGGCGTCAGTTCGACCAGCCGCCGTCGATCTTGAATTCGGCACCGGTGATGAACGAGGATTCGTCGCTGGCGAGGAACAAAGCGAGGTCCGCGATTTCCTCGGCGGTGCCCAGCCTTCCCATCGGCTGGCGCGAGATGAAGAGCTTGCGCTGGGCGACCGGGTCGGCGGCGGTGTCGATGCGGTCCTGCAGCGAGGGCGTGTCGACCGTGCCCGGGCAGATCGCGTTGGCGCGGATGCCCTTGCCGACATAGTCGGCCGTGATCGACTTGGTAAGGCCGATCACAGCGGCCTTCGTCGTGCCGTAGACGAAGCGGTTGGGCGCCCCCTTGATCGACGAGCAGCCCGACGACATGTTGACGAACGTGCCCTTGCCCTTGGCGAGCATGCCCGGCAGGAAGGCCTGCACGGTCCAGAACATCGAGCGCACGTTCAGGTTCATCGAGAAATCCCAGGCCGCGTCGTCGCAGTCGAGGATCGTGCCGTTGTGCACGAAGCCCGCGCAGTTGAACACGACGTCGACCGGCCCGACCTGCCTGGCGGCGGCGAGGATCGCGGCCTTGTCCATCACGTCGAGCTTGCGGGTCGTCACGTTGGGCACGCCGGCAAGGGCGCCAAGCTTGCCTTCGTCGATGTCGGTCGCGATGACCGTGGCCCCTTCGGCCGCGAAAAGCCGGGCGCTCGCCTGGCCGATGCCCTGTGCCGCCGCCGTGACGAACGCGATTTTTCCTGCAAGCCGATTGCCCATTTTTGCGTCTCTCCGTTACACGCCAGCATTTCCTGCCCGATATCCGGACATGCTAGCTTTGCGCCGGATTTTAAGGGGGGAATACAAAATGCGCTTCAAGATTCTGGCCGCCGTGCTCGCGATTTCCATCGCCGCACCGGCCGCCGCACAGGACGGCGTGGGCATCGTCGAGAAGAAGAGCTTCACGATGCCGAGCTACACCACGCTCGGCGGCAAGACGATCCGCGACGTCAAAGTCGGCTGGGAGAGCTACGGCGCGCTCAACGCCGCCAAGGACAATGTCGTGATCGTGCCGCACTTCTTTTCCGGCAACTCCAACGCCGCCGGCAAGTACCGCGCCGAAGCACCCGCCCCCGGCTACTGGGATGGCATCATCGGCCCGGGCAAGGCGATCGACACGAACCGGTACTTCGTCGTCTCGGTCGACAGCCTCGTCAATCTCAACGTCAAGGACGGCGTCACCGTCACGACCGGCCCCGCGACGAACGATCCGGCGACCGGCAAGCCCTATGGCATGTCGTTCCCGATCGTCACGATGCGCGACTTCGTCAACGTGCAGAAGGCCCTGCTCGACTCGCTCGGCGTGACGAAGGTGTACGCGGCCGTGGGGGCTTCGATGGGCGCCCTCCAGTCGCTTGAATGGGCCGCGGCCTATCCCGACTTCGTCCAGCGCGTGGTGCCGGTGATCGGCGTGGGCGAGGCCGACGCGTACACGATCGCGCGGCTGGGCATGTGGGCCCAGCCCATCCTGCTCGATCCCAACTGGAAGAACGGCGAATATTTCGGCGGCCCTGCCCCCGATGCCGGCCTCGCCTTCGCGCTCAAGATGGTGACGATCGACGCGCGCCATCATGGCTGGGCCGATGCCGCGTTCGGGCGCAAATGGGCAGACGCGTCGAAGAACCCGCTCGCCGCATGGGAGAACAAGTACCAGATCGAAGCGCTGCTCGATCAGGTGTCGCTCGCGCGTGCCCGCCTGTCGGATGCAGCACACTTCGTCTATCTCGTGCGCGCCAACCAGCTCTTCACGACGGGCCATCTCGCCAATCTCGAGGAGGGGCTGGGCCGCATCAAGGCGAAGGCGCTGTTCATCCCGGCCGAGAGCGACCTGCTGCTCGTCCCGGCCTATGCGCACAAGGCGGTCGAGACGCTGAAGCGCCAGGGCAAGGACGCCGAGCTCGTGGCGATCCCGGGAACCGGCGGCCATCTCGACGGCGTGCTCGCGATGGGCCGCGTGGCCGACAAACTGAAGGCGTTTCTCGACCGCTGAGAGTCCGCCGGAGCTGACCGAAAAGCCGCCGGCCCTTCGGGGTCGGCGGCTTTTTTCTTGTCTCCGATTTGGAGATAAATACATAAGTACTCTAATTAAATACATATGTAATGAAACAAATACTTAAGTATTTAGTATTAACAAAGGCATACGTAGTTTTTTGTCCGTATAAAAACTAGAGTGCGGCCCTCGAATTCTTGGACGAGGGCTGACGGTTGCGAAAGCTGATCGAGATCGCGGGCGGGGCCGCCATGGCCGTCGTGCTCGCCCAGTCGGTTCCGCTCGGCGCGCGCGACTTGCGCGTGCGCCAGATGGACCGGCAGTTCTCCGTCGAAGCACTCGACGCCGGCGTGGGCGACGAGGTCGCCTTCTCGAACGACGACACGGTCGTCCACAGCATCCTGTCGCGCTCGCCCGTGCAGCCCTTCGATCTCGGCGCGCAGAGACCCGGCGACGTGCTGCGCATCCGCCTCGCGGCCGCCGGCGAGATCAAGGTCGAGTGCGCCATCCACCCGAGAATGAAGATGACGATCACGGTCGCCCGCTAGGCGGCCCGTTCGCGAAATCCGATCCAGAGAGGAGCATCATGTCGAAGAAGATCAAGCGTTCGCTCACCCTCGCATTCGTCGCGGTCGGCATCGCCGCCTGTGCCGCCGGCGTGCCCATCGTGGCCGGGGCCGCCGACCAGAAGGCGCTGCTGGACAGCTACCGGCGCGTCAAGGACATCCCGTTCGACAAGGAGAATCCGTTCTCGAAGGAGAAGGCCGATCTCGGCTACCGGCTGTTCTTCGACAAGCGGCTGGGCTTCCAGGACGAGGTCTCGTGCGCGAGCTGCCATCTGCCCACGCTGGGCTGGGGCGACGGCTACGCCAAGTCGCCCGCCACGCTCGGCCGGTCGACCCCGCGCCACTCGATGTCCATCGCCAATCTCGCGTGGGACGAGCTGTTCTTCTGGGACGGCCGCGCCGACACGCTCGAAGCCCAGATGCTGGTCGCCATCGCCGGCCCTTCGATGAACACGCCGCACCCCGAGCTCGAGAAGAAGGTGAAGGCGATCCCGGGCTATGCCCCGCTGTTCGCCCGCGCGTTCCCGGGTGCGGCCGACCCCATCGTGCCGAAGAACATCGCGGCCGCCATCGGCGTCTACGAGCGCACGGTCGTCAGCGGGCGGGCCCCGTTCGACGATTGGCTGGACGGCAGGAAGGACGCGATCTCGCCGGACGCGCAGAAGGGCTTCGCGCTGTTCAACGGCAAGGCCAACTGCGCCAAGTGCCACAATTCGTGGCGCTTCACCGACGGCAGCTTCCACGACATCGGCCTGCCCGGCGAGGATCCGGGCCGCGGCCGCCTGCTGCCCAACATCGTGAAGATGCGCAACGCCTTCAAGACGCCGACGCTGCGCGACATCGCGTTGAGCGCCCCCTACTTCCACGACGGTTCGGTCGGCACGCTGGTCGAGGTCATCAACCACTACGACAAGGGCGGCATCCAGCGCGAAAGCCTGTCGGACGACATGAAGGCGCTGGGCCTCAGCGTCGCGGAAAAGCAGCAGCTGCTCGCCTTCCTCGCCACGCTCACGTCGTACGAGCAGGTCAAGGAACCGGTGCTGCCGTAAGGCGCTCGCCGAATTCGGTTAACAGGCGATAACGGGAGGGTCTAGACTTCGCGCCATTTCCAACCCTTGGAGACGGCAGCCGGATGTCCAGACCCTCCTTCGACCTTACCGGGCGCGTGGCGCTCGTCACGGGTGCCTCGCGCGGCATCGGCTTCGCGATCGCCTCGGCGCTGGCCGCTTCCGGCGCCCACGTGGTGCTCAACGCGCGCAACAAGGCCGAGCTCGACGCCGCCGCGGCGAAGATCGGCGGCGAAGCCCTCGCCTTCGACGTGACCGACGAGGCCGCATGCGTGGCCGCCGTCGCCGGCATCCACAAGCGCAAGGGCCGGCTCGACATCCTGGTCTCCAACGCCGGCTCGAACGTCCGCGGCCCCATCCTCGAATACAAGACCGCCGATTTCGACGCGATGACCGGCCTGCACCTGCGCGCGGGCTTCGTGCTGGGGCGCGAGGCGGCGAAGATCATGGCCGCCGCCGGCAAGGGGCACATCCTCTACACCACGTCGCTGATGGCGCATCTGGGCCGGCCCAACGTGGTCGCCTATGCCGCGGCGAAGACGGCGCTGGAAGGCATGATCCGCCAGATGGCCGTCGAGCTTGCCCCCAAGGGCGTGCTCGTCAACGGCATCGCCCCCGGCTACATCCTGACCGAGCTCAACCAGCCGCTGATCGCCAACGCCGAATTCAACGCGATGGTCGTGCGCCGCACGCCGCTGGGCCGCTGGGGCGACCCTGCCGAGCTTTGCGGGGCGGCCCTGCTGCTGTGCTCGGACGCCGGCTCGTTCCTGACCGGCCAGACCATCGTCGTCGACGGCGGGATGTCGGTGTCCCTGTAAACGGGGCGCACTCTAAACCAACCAGCCATGGCACGCGGTTTGCTCGCTCCCGGGGGTAGCTCCGGCAGCGGGAAGACCGACCCATGGCGCGTTCCGTCCCGATCATCGACCTCACCTCCTATCGCGACGGCTCGGACAAGGCGGGCGTGGCCCGGCGCATCGGCGAGGCGTGCGAGACGATCGGCTTCCTGGTCGTCACCGGGCACGGCGTGCCTGAGGCCACGGTCGCCGGCATCCTCGACGCGTCCGCCCGCTTCTTCGCCCTGCCGGTCGCCGACAAGATCAAGGTCAAGCCTGCCACGCCGGCTTTCCGCGGCTATGCCGAGCTTGCCAACATGGCGCTGGGCAAGTCGCTGGGCAAGGCGGCCCCGGCCGACCTTCGCGAAGGCTTCACGATCAACCGCGTCGACAAGGACGAGCCCTATTACCGTGAGGCGCGCTTCGGCGCGATCTTCGCCGACAATGTCTGGCCCGACGAGGCGCTGGTCCCGGGCCTGCGTGCCGCCTTCGAGACCTATTACCGGGCGATGGAGGCGCTGGCGCGCGACCTGATGCGGCTGTTCGCGCTCGCGCTCGACCTGCCCGAGACCTTCTTCGATGCCAAGATCGGCCGGCATTTCTCGAACATGGCGGCCTATCACTATCCGCCGATGGAGGCACCCCCGGCCCCGGGCCAGCTTCGCGGCGGGGCGCACACCGATTTCGGCAGCCTGACGCTCGTCCATGGCAGCCCGACGATCCGCGGCCTGCAGGTGTGGAACGGGAGCGACTGGGAAGACGTGCCCGAGGCACCCGGCACTTTCGTGGTCAATCTCGGCGACCTGATGGCGCAGTGGACCAACGACCGCTGGCGCTCGACGATGCACCGCGTGGCGAACCCGGCCGACGCCGCGTGGAACCGCTCGCGCTATTCGATGGTGTTCTTCCACCAGCCCGATTTCGACCTGTCGATCGAAAGCCTCGACCGCACGGCACCGGCCAAGTACGCGCCGGTCACGTCGGGCGAGCACCTGATGCGCAAGCTCACCGCGATGAAGACAGTCGCCTGACCCTTCCCCCGCTTTTGACGGAGAACCGACGATGAAGACGACCCGCCATTCCCGCCGCAACGTCCTGCGCCTTGCCGGTGCCGGTGCGGTGTTCCTCGCAGCGCCCTCGATCCGCCGCGAGGCCAACGCCCAGGGTCTCGACAAGGTCAGCTTCCAGACCAACTGGCGCGCGCAGGCCGAGCATGGCGGCTACTACCTCGCCGTCACCGACGGCATCTACCGCAAATACGGCATCGAGGCCGAGATCCGCCCCGGCGGGCCGCAGCAGAACCCCTCGCAGCTCCTGCTTGCCGGGCGCGTCGACATGATCATGTCGAACTCGTTCGAGGCCTTCAATTACGCGCGCGAGGGCCTGCCGTTCCTGTGCATCGCGTCGATCTTCCAGAAGGACCCGCAGGTCATCATCTCGCATCCTGGCGTTGGCCACGACAGCCTGGCGGCATTGAAGGGCAAGCCCGTGTTCATCGGGGCCGCCTCGCGCACCAGCTTCTGGCCGTTCCTGAAGGCCAAGTTCGGCTATTCCGACGAGCAGATCCGCCCCTACACGTTCAACGTCGCCCCGTTCCTGCAGGACAAGCAGGCGTCCCAGCAGGGGTTCCTTTCGTCCGAGCCCTACGCGATCGAGCAGGCGGGTGTGAAGCCGGTCGTGCACCTGATCGCGGACGCCGGCTACGACAACTACCAGACGACGATCAACATCTCGCGCAAGATGATCGACGAGAAATCCGATCTCGTGCAGCGCTTCGTGACCGCCTCGCTCGAAGGCTGGGCCAAGTACATGAAGGGCGGCCCCGCGATCGCCGCGGCCAACGAGCAGATCAAGAAGGACAACCCCGACACGTCGGACGAGAAGATCGCCTTCGCCATCAAGGTGATGAACGAGCGCGGCATCGTTTCGTCGGGCGACGCACTCAAGCTCGGCATCGGCGCGATGACCGACGTACGCTGGAAGTCCTTCTACGACACGATGGTCGCCGCCGGTGCGGTCGCACCGGGCATCGACGTCACGAAGGCCTACAGCCTCGCCTACATCAACAAGGGCGTGGGCGCCGCGTGAACGCGGCGCGCGCGCTCACGCCTTGGGCATGTCGTCGTCGATGTAGTTCTGGATCAGCTCGTCGACCGACGCGTCGACGGTGAAGCCCATCGCGAGCGACCGCTTGGCCGCCATGCGCTTGGGCCAGCCGGCGACGATCTTCTGGATCATCGGGTCGATCTTCCATTCGATCAGGCCGTAGGCTTTCTGGCCGGCGACGCGCTTTAGCCCGTCGCCGATGTCCTTGACGGTCACGTCGAGCGAGGGAAGCAGCAGGGCGCGGTTCCAGCCCCACGCGGTGTCGGCGAGGTCGTGCGCGTGGATGAACGCGGCCACGCAGCGGCGCGGACTGAGGAGCGGCATCCACGACGCCGGATCGACCGGGCACACGGCCGGCAGCCCGGCGAGCGGCTCGCGGATGATCGACGACGCGAAGGTCGACGCCGCGAGGTTGGGCTTGCCCGGCCGCACGACGATGGTGGGCAGGCGCAACGCGCGCGCATCGACGAAGCCCTTTCGCGCGTAGTCCGCGCAGAGCAGTTCGCCCATCACCTTCTGGCCGCCGTAGGAGGTCTGCGGCGTGGGGCGGAAATCGTCGGGGATCACGTCGGGCAGGTCGCCGCCATAGGCCGCCAGCGACGACGCGAAGACGAGCTTGATGGGCTGCGGCAACGCGCGGCACGCGTCGAGCACGACGCGCGTGCCGTCGAGATTGACGCGGTAACCGAGGTCGAAATCGCGCTCGGCGCCGGCGCTGACCACGCCCGCAAGATGGAAGACCGCACCGGTATCCGGCGTGATGAGCGAGGCGATCGTCGGCTTGTGGTCGACCTCGCCGATGCGCACCTCGATGCGCGGATCGGCGGGCACGTCGAAACCGGCGGACACGTCGAACAGCACGATCTTGGTGACGGCATGCGCCTTGCCGTCGCGGCCGGTGAGGCTGCCGCGCTTCAGGATCTCGGCTGCCAGCTTCTTGCCGAGCATGCCCGTACCGCCGGTGATGACCACACGCATATCGAGTCTCTCCCTTTTTAGGTCTTTTCGTTGTCCGGCAACGCGCCTTCGGCGAACAGGCCGTGGTTGACGCAGTTGCGCAGCCGGTTTTCCTTGAGGAACATCGCCATCGTCTCGGCCGCCTTGTAGCGCAGGTCGTGCCAGCTTTCCGGGCTGTAGAAGGCCGCGTGCGGCGTCAGGATCAGCCGGCCCGCGAGCCACGAGGGCGGCAGCCGGTAGGCGGCCACGAGCGGATCGTCGGGATCGGGCGGCTCCTGCGGCAGCACATCAAGCGCCGCCCCGCCGACCTGGCCCGCCTCGATCGCCTTCAGCAGGGCCAGCGTGTCGACGACAGCACCGCGCGCGGTGTTGACGAGGATCGAGCCCTTCTTCATGCGCGAGAGCGCACCCTCGCCGATCAGCCCGTGCGTCTCGCGCGTCAGCGGACAGTGGAGCGAGACGATGTCGGCCTCGCCCAGCATGTCGTAGAGATTCTCGAAACGCAGATACGGCAACACGGCCGGATCGTCGGCGCGCACATAGGGATCGAAATAGGCGACGTCGAAGCCGAAGGCGCGCGCACGCGCCGCCGCCGCCCGGCCGATGCGCCCCATGCCGACGATGGCGAAGGCCTGCCCGGTGAGCCTTCGCACCAGCGGGGCCGTCTGCCAGCGCCAGCCATTGACCGGATCGATGGCGATCAGTTCGGTATAGGTCGGAAGGCCCCGGCGCAGGGCGAGCGCGCATGCGATCGCGTGGTTCGCGACCTCCTCGGTGCCGTAGTCCGGCACGTTGCACACCGCGATGCCGCGCTCGGCGCAGGCCGCAAGGTCGATATTGTCGAAGCCCACGCCGTGGCGCACGACGATGCGCGCGCGCGTCAGCTTTGCCGCCGCCGTGCGGTCGATCGTCATCTCGTGCCAGACCAGCACGCCGTCGGCGCGCGCCCACACGGAATCCGGGATCTTCATGGGATCGGCCGTGCGGTGGACGAGGAACTCGGCCTCCGCCAGCGGGATGCGCTCGACGTCGGGCGCACCGGGAAATTGCGCGTCGGGGACGAGGATGCGCATCGCCTAGCGCACCAGGCCCGCACGATGCGCGATCGAATAGAGCCCGCGCGCGGACGCGTCCTCGCCGGGCACGAAGGCGGTGTCGATGCCGGCCACGCTCATCGCGATCGCGTAGTTCTGCGCAAGGTCGCCGGCCCCCACGACGGTCGCGGATTTCGGCTCGAGGATCGCCTTTACGGCCGCGATCTCGTGGCCGATCAGCAGGCCCGAAAGGAAACTGGGAGCCGCTTCGCGGCTCATGCCTTCGAGAAGCCCTGCGGTACGCACGGTGAAAAGCTGGTGCAGGAGCCCGCCCGCCGACTGGCTGCGCACGAGTCCGCGCGCATAGGCGGGCGCGTCGTGGGGTGCGTCGACCATCAGCCGGCCGAGGATCGAGTTGCGGCGCAGGAGCGCGAACACCTCGCCCGTCATGAAGGTGAGGAAGCGCACGATGCGCCCGCCCTCGACCACCGCCCATTTGGAATGCGTGCCCGGCAGGCACAGGATGCCGTCGGTGATGCCCGTGCCGATGATCTGGGTTTCCTCGCCGCGCATCACGTCGGGGCCGGCGGCACCCGAACCGCGCAGGCCCGGCACGACGTGGATCTCGCGCCGCGCATCGGGGGCGAGCACCAGATGGCCGGCGATATCGTCGGCGCCCGCCGGGATCGCCAGATAGGGCGCTTCGATCCAGCCCTGCGCCGAACCGATCATGCCGCACATCAGCACGGCGGGCGTGGTCGGCACGTCGATCCAGTCGCGCGCCATGTCCATCAGCGCGCCGGCGAAGTTCGCGTTCTTGACCGCAAGGATGCCCATGGCGGTCGCGCGCTTTTCAAGGATCTCGCCGCCCGGCCCCATGCGGAAGGCCCGGCAGTTGGTCGTTCCCCAGTCGATCGCGACAAGTGCCGTCATGGTTCCGTCCGAATCCTTCTACCGCAGCATCGGTTCCAGCCGGTCGAACGCCTCGCTCAGCCGGTCGGGGCTGGTGGCGAAGCACAGGCGGATGAAGCCCTCGCCCTCCGGCCCGAACGCGCGGCCGGGGGCAAGACCCACATTCGCCTCGCGGACGATGCGTTTGCAGTATTCCACCGAGTCCGTCATGCCGTCGACCGCGAAAAACGCGTAGAAGGCCGCCTCGGGCCGCACGAGCCGCACGCGGCCCATCGCGGAGAGCCGCTGGAAGGAGATGTCGCGCGCCCGGGCATATTCCGCCCGGATATCGGACACGAACGCTTCCTGCTGCAGCGCCACCACGCCGGCGCGCTGCACGAAGGTGGTCGCCCCCGACGTGTTGAACTCGATGATCTTGGCCAGCGTGTCGGTCAGCGCCGCCGGGGCGACGATCCAGCCCAGCCGCCAGCCGGTCATGCACCATCCCTTGGAAAACGAGTTGATCGAGATGACCGCGTCCTCGGGCCCGGCGAAATCGAGCAGCGAGGGCGACTTGTCGGCACCGTAGACGATGCGCTCGTAGACGTCGTCGCCGATCGCCCAGATGCCGCGCTTGCGGCAGAAGGCGAGCACGGCCTTGAGCTCGTCCGCCGTCGCCATCCAGCCCGTCGGGTTGCCGGGCGAGTTGAGGAAGATCGCCTTGGTGCGGCCGTCGCACGCGGCGAACAGCCGGTCGAGATCGAGCGACCAGCCCGCATCGCCCATCTTCAGGGGCACACGCCGCACTTCGCCGTTCAGATGGTCGACCATGTCGGCCGCGTTGGGCCACAGCGGCACGGCGAACACGACGTTGTCGCCGGGATCGACGATCAGCTGCATGGTCATCTGGATCGCCGAATTGCCCGACGTGGTCACGCAGACGCGCTCGGCATCGACCTTGATGCCGCGCAGCTTCGAGACATAGGCCGCGATCGCCTCGCGCAGTTCCTGCCGGCCGGAACTGGCCGAATAGAACTGGTAGCCGCCGTCGATCGCCTTGTGCGCCTCGGCCACCACCGCTTCGGGTGCCGAGCGGTGCCCCTCGCCGAACCACAAGGGGATCAGCCCCTTCTGCTCCATCGAATCCTTCGAGACTTCGCGGATCAGCGAGCCCAGCAGGGCGGACGATTTGGCGCGCAGCGGATAGGCAGGCATGGAGGCTCCGGGGGGTGGAATGGAAGGCCCTGTTTATAGGGGCGGCGGCGGAGCGGCGCCACCCCTTGCCCGTCACACCGAACTTACGCTTGTCATGAAAACAGGAGTCAGCCCTATTTGCCGCCCAAGGGGAACATTACCATTTCGGCTTCGCATTACCCGCTTCGACCAGAAACCGCTCAACTCGACGCGCAATTTTGATCATGCAGCCAATATCTTCTGAAACAGTGGGATATACGTGAATTATCGGCTCTTCCGGATGGTGAAGAAACCACGGGACTAGCCTACCCAGCTTCCCCTGGTCTGCCATCAACTCATCGGCCAGCGCTTTTTTGTCATCTTTCCGGGCCTGTTCAATTTGGTGCTCAAATTTCTGATACTCGTCCGGATCAACTAGCGCCGACGGAATATAGAGTGGGATCTGATGCGCCGCGGGATGCCTCCGCGTGGTCAGCTCTTTAAACCAAGCCCCAAATTCGGCATCGAGTACGGATAGCGGAGAAAATGCTGCATCCTTCATAAGCTTTGCGGAAAAAAGGCCAACCGAGCTCGGCCGCAATTTCTTGGTCGCCGAGGAGCCAATCTGATGCAGAAGGCACCAAGCGTAGTTGTCGAGTGTGCCGACGATGTTGATATAGATCACGTTTATGTCACGGCAGAGATCTTGCCCCTCCTCAAGCGAAAGGGGTTCTTTTCGATCGCACGGCACCAAATTTGTCAGGTTGCGGTATGCCGCCCGTAACATTCCCACACGGCGACCAACGCCAAATCTCATGAAGTAGATCGCGTCTTTATTCGACAGCCCAGAGGACAGCCTGAGTGCATCAATTTGCAGACCATTCAAGGCATCTGCGACACACAGGCTGTGCATGCTGTGTGCTTCATTTTTGAAGTACTCGACAGTCTCCGGGTTGCCACCGAGCGTGAACTGCTCGCGGGTCTGCCAATGTCGCGCAAAGGTCAAATCGTCGTCGGGAATATCAGCCATACGAGATAGCTACGGCGCCTTGTCCCGCGGCACGCCTTCGCTCGTCTCGCTCCCCGGCCGGTATTTGTAGACGCCCTCGCCGGTCGCCACGAGCTTGCCTTCGTCGTCGAGGATTTCCATCGTCGCGAAGAAGATCGATTTGCCGCCGGCGCGCGCCCGGCCCGTCGTCACCAGCCGGCGGCCGAGCCGGCCGGGGGACACGAACTGCGTGTTGAGCGACAGCGTGGACGCACGCCGGATGCGCTCGCGGTGCGGGCACCAGCAGCCCGCGAATCCGCCGGCGGCGTCGACCAGCGTGGCGATGACGCCGCCGTGCGCGATGCCCGAACGGTTGCGGTGCCGGTCGGCGAGCGTCAGTTCGAGTTCGACATAGCCTTCGCGCCACGCGATCGGGCTGTAGCCCACGTGATCGCGGAACACGCTGTGGTCGTCGTCCCACATCCAGTTCGGTACGTCGTTCATGATGCGGTGCAGCGTAGACCGGCTTCCGCTTGCCGTCTATAACTGGCGCCCAGTCAACAAGGCGGGCGGAAACGATGGCATTGAAGGCGCGCAGCGGCGGACGGATCCTGGTCGACCAGCTGCTGGTCCACGGCACCGACATGGCATTCTGCGTGCCGGGCGAAAGCTATCTCGAAGTGCTCGATGCGCTGCACGACAGCCCGTCCATCAAGCTCGTCAATTCGCGCCACGAGGCCGGGGCGGCCAACATGGCCGACGCCTACGGCAAGCTCACCGGCAAGCCCGGGATCGCCCTCGTCACGCGCGGGCCGGGTGCCTGCCAGGCATCCGTCGGCGTCCACACGGCCTTCCAGGATTCGACGCCGATGATCCTGCTCGTCGGCCAGGTCGGGCGCGACATGATGGACCGCGAGGCGTTCCAGGAGATCGACTACCGCCAGATGTTCGGCCCCGTCGCCAAATGGGCCGCCCAGATCGACCTTGCCGAGCGCATCCCGGAATACATGGCGCGCGCCTTCCATGTGGCCACGTCGGGCCGCCCCGGCCCGGTCGTGCTCGCGTTGCCCGAAGACATGCTGACCGATGTGGTCACCGTCGCCGACGCCGACCCGTATCGCCCGGTGCGCCCCGCACCTGCGGCGGGCGACGTCGAGCGCGTGCTCGAGATGGTGGCGAAGGCCAAGCGCCCGATGGCGCTGCTCGGCGGGCCCGGCTGGACCGACGAAGGCGCGCTGGCCTTCCAGAAATTCGCCGAAGCCAACGACATCGCCGTCACCGCCGGCTTCCGGCGCATCGACGCGTTCGCCAACGACAGCCGCTGCTACGTGGGCGAATACGGCACGTCGACGCCGGCCGCCCTCTTGAAGCGCGCGAAGGAGGCCGACCTGCTGCTGGTCGTGGGTGCCCGCCTTGGCGAGATGACGACGCAGGGCTACACGCTGCTCGACCCGCCGCGCTCGCGCCAGAAGCTGATCCATGTCCACGCGTCGGCCGAAGAGCCGGGCCATGTCTACAACGCCGATCTCGCGATCCAGTCCAACGCCTCGCTGTTCGCCGTTGCGGCCGCGAAGGCGAAGCCGCTGGCCGACCGGCCGTGGGCCGGCTGGACGAAGGAAGCGCGCGGCGAGTACGAGGCGAACTTCACGCCCACGCCCTATAACGGCCCGCTCGACATGGGCAAGGCGCTGCGCGCCCTTTCGACCGAACTGCCCGACGCCTTCACGCTGACGGTCGATGCCGGCAACCACACCGGCTGGCCGCACCGCTACCTTGCCTACAAGCGCCCGGCGCGCTTCGTCGGCCCCACATCGGGGGCGATGGGCTATTCGGTGCCGGCGGCGGTCGCGGCGTCGCTCGTCCATCCGGGCCGGCTCGTCATCGGCTGCGTGGGCGACGGCGGCTTCATGATGTCGGGCCAGGAAATCGCTTCCGCCCTCCAGCATGGCGGGGCGCCCATCATCCTCGTGTTCAACAATCGCATCTACGGCACGATCCGCATGCACCAGGAGCGCGAGCATCCCGGGCGCGTCGTCGGCACCGATCTGGTCAACCCCGATTTCGCGGCGTTCGCGCGCGCGTTGGGCTGCCACGGCGAGACGGTCGAGAAGACCGACGATTTCATGCCCGCCTTCCGGCGCGCGGTCGCGTCGAAGAAGCCCGCGGTCATCGAGCTTCGCACCGACCCCGAACTCATCACCACGCGCACGACGATTTCCGCGATCCGCGAGGCGGCGCTCAAGCGACAGGCAGAGGCAGCGAAATAGCAATGTCCGACATCGAAATCGCCCGCAAGGCGAAGCTCGCCCCGCTTTCCGCGGTGGCCGCGAAACTCGGCATCCCCGACGCCGCACTCGAGTTCTACGGCAAGGCCAAGGCCAAGATCGATCTGGCCGCCCTGCCCAAATCCAAGGGGCGCGGCAAGCTCATCCTCGTCACCGCGATCAACCCGACCAAGGCCGGTGAAGGCAAGACGACGACGACCATCGGGCTTGGTGACGCGCTGAACCGCATCGGCAAGCGTACGGCGATCTGCCTTCGCGAACCCTCGCTGGGTCCGTGCTTCGGCATGAAGGGCGGGGCCACCGGCGGCGGCATGGCGCAGATCGTGCCGATGGCCGACATCAACCTGCATTTCACCGGCGACATCCACGCCATCGGCACAGCGCACAACCTGCTCGCCGCCCTTGTCGACAACCACGCCTACTGGGGAAAGAGCCCGGCCATCGATCCGCGCCGCGTGACGTGGCCGCGCGTGATGGACATGAACGACCGCGCGCTGCGCGACATCGTCGTGGGCATGGGGACCGGCAACGGTTTCATGCGCGAAACGCGCTTCGACATCACGACGGCGTCCGAAGTGATGGCGATCCTGTGCCTGGCGAAGGACGCCAAGGACCTGGAGGCGCGGCTTTCGCGCATCGTCGTCGCCGACCAGAAGGACGGCACGCGCATCACGGCGGCCGACCTGAAGGCGTCAGGTGCGATGGCCGCGATCCTGAAAGACGCGATCAAGCCCAACCTTGTCCAGACGCTGGAGAACAACCCCGTCTTCGTGCATGGCGGCCCGTTCGCCAACATCGCGCATGGCTGCAACTCGGTGCTGGCGACGACGACGGCGCTGGATCTTGCCGACTATACGGTGACCGAAGCCGGCTTCGGCGCCGATCTCGGGGCAGAGAAGTTCCTCGACATCAAGTGCCGGCAGGCGGGGCTTTCGCCCGATCTCGCTGTCGTCGTGGCGACGGTGCGCGCGTTGAAGCTGCAGGGTGGTGCGGATGCCAAGACACTCGGCACCGAAGACGTGGGTGCGGTCGAGCGCGGTCTTTCGAACCTGACGCGCCACGTCGAGAACCTGCGCAAGTTCGGCCTGCCCGTGCTCGTCGCGATCAATGCCTTCACGACCGACACGGCCGCCGAATGGACCGCCATCGAGAAGGCGTGTGCCGCCGTCGGCACGAAGGCGATCCGGGCCACGCATTGGGCCGAGGGCAGCAAGGGGGCCGAGGAACTGGCACGCGCCGCCGTCGACACGATCGCGAAGGGCGAGGCGAAATACGCCCCGCTCTATCCCGACGACATGAAGCTCAAGACCAAGATCGAGACGATCGCGCGCGAGATCTACCGGGCGGGCTCGGTCAGCTTCGCGCCGGCGGCCGCCAAGCGGCTTGCCGTGCTCGAAGAAGCGGGCTTCGGCAAGTTCCCGGTCTGCATGGCCAAGACGCAGTATTCGTTTGCCGCCGATCCGGGTCTCAAAGGCGCGCCCACCGGGCATGACGTGCCGGTGCGCGAGATCCGCCTGTCGGCCGGGGCCGGTTTCGTCGTGGCCCTTGCGGGCGACGTGATGACGATGCCGGGCCTGCCGCGCATTCCGGCGGCCGAGGCCATCGGGCTCGACGCATCGGGCGAGATCGACGGGATCTTCTAGGTGGCCGCCTCGAAACTGCGGCCGATCCTCTATTTCCTCGCGGCAATGGCGCTGTTCGTGTCGATGGACGCGCTCAACAAGACGCTGACGCAGACCTATGCCGTGCCGCAGATCATGGCGATCCGCTTTGCACTCTTCGTCGTGATGGGCTGCCTGATCGCGCGCCAGGGCCCGTGGCTGGTGCTGAAAAGCCGCGCGCCCTGGTGGCAGGCGCTGCGCACGGTCGTGTTGCTGCTCGAGATGGCGGCGTTCGTGCTGTCGTTCCGCTATCTGCCGCTGGCTGACGTTCACGCGGTCGCCGCCGCCGCCCCGCTGATCACGACGGCTCTCGCCCACTTCTTCCTGAAGGAGAAGGTCGACACCGTCGGCTGGCTGCTGGTCGCCGGCGGCATGACGGGGGCCCTGCTCGTGGTCGGTCCCGCCTTCGAGGATTTCGGCCCGTCGATGTGGCTCGCCGTCGTCGCCACGCTCACCTGGGGCGTCTATCAGGTGCTGACCCGCATCGTCGGCCAGCTCGACTCGACCGACGTGACGACGCTGCACACGCCGATCGTCGGCCTCGTGCTGCTCGGCTCGATGGCGTTTTTCGACTGGCAATGGCCCGACGCGATGGGCTGGCTGCTGCTGGGCATCGGCGGCGTGATGGGGGCCGGTGCCCACATCTTCGTCGTGCGCGCCCTCGCCCTTGCGCCCGCGAGCGATCTGCAGCCCTACAACTATTTCATGCTGGTGTTCGCGACCGTGCTCGGCGCCGCCATCTATGGCGACATTCCCGGCTTCTGGACCTGGACCGGGGCGGCGATCGTCGTCGCCTGCGGTCTGGTCGCGATGCGGCGGAGTGCCAAGCGCACCTAGCGCTGCCAGAACGGCTTGTCCGCCTCGTACGACGTCCAGGCGGCGCTCAGCCCGACATCGGCGCGCATCTGGTCGGTCATGTCGGCAAGGTGCCGGCGCTCGCGTGCGCGTTCCTGCCAGGTCCACACGCAGCGCGCGATCGCCCGCAGCACGCGGCGCATGCGCGGATACAGGCCTTCGCCCGGGGTCGTCGTCGTGAGTGTCGCTTCCATCGTGATCCTCCATCGGTTCGATGGAGAGGAAGCTATCGTGCGGCCGCCGCGCGATGTTTCGCTGCCGGCCGAAGGAACGCGGCGAACGCGGCTTCGCCGGCGGGCGTGAAGCGGATCGCGCGGCTGGCCTTGTCGGCCTTCGCCCAACCCCGCGCGATCATCATCGCCATCAGGGCCGCCCCCAGCGATCCCGCAAGATGCGGGCGACGCTCGCTCCAGTCGAAGCAGGCGCGGCACAGCGGCCGGCGGCGGGATTCGAGGTCCGCCATGTCGATGCCGGCGGCGGCGAAGCGCTTGCGCCCGGCGTCGCTGGGCACCAGCCCGTCCGGCCCGTGCACGATGTCGCCGCCTTGCACCAACGCGTCGAACAGCGCCACGCCGCGCGCCCCGGCCAGATGGTCGTAGCAGCGGCGCGATTCACGCATCGCCTCGTCGCGCGGGCCCGGGCGCGCGCGCAGGCGGCCGGTGCGCGCGGCCAGCACGTCGAGCGTTTCGAGCGCTTCGGCCACATCGGGGCCGGCGATGCGGTAATAGCGGTGGCGGCCCTGCACTTCGACCAGCAGCAGCCCGGCGGCCACGAGGCGGGCGAGATGCCCGCTCGCCGTCTGCGGCGTGACACCCGCCTCGACCGCAAGCTCGCCCGCTGTCAGGGCCGTGCCGGCCATCAGCGCCGAGAGCATGTTGGCACGCGCCGGATCGCCGATCAGGGCGGCGAGCCCCGCGATGTCGGGTCCTTCCTTCATGGAGGCGAACCTAGCAGAAAAGCGGCGGCGACGTTTCGGCGACGACCGAAGCATCGCCATCCCCCTCCCCCGGTCCTCTACTTGAACGTGCCGCTCGCCTTGTCGAAGGTCTGCACGTCGCCGGTCTGCTTGTCGATGCAATGGACTGTGCGTGAACCCAGGCGGACCGTCTTCTGCTCGAGAATCCTGAGACCCGCGTTGTGGCAGGCTTCGGTCGTAGCGAGATCGGTCGACCACGACGAAACGGATTCGATGGCGAAGCCGCCGTAAGACGTGGACGAGACCAAGATGACCACATAGAGGGTCGAAAGCATCGGTGTTTCCTTTATCCGGACAAGTGTATGACGCGCCCGAATCCTATCCGAACTTCCGTTCGTGTTCCAACGTGAATACAAACTTGGGTTCCCACTGGCGCTTCGGCGACGTCCGATCAGGCCGACGGCACCGATGCTTCGTCCGCGGCCGAAATGTCCGGCGCACCGACCGGCAGCTCGACGCGCACGATGGTCCCGCGTCCCGGCGCACTCTCGATGGCGAGCGTGCCGCCCATCAGTTCGGCGAACTCCTTGGCGAGCGGCAGGCCGAGCCCCGTGCCGCCGGCACGCCGCGTCATCGGATTGTCGACCTGGCCGAACGGGCGCAGCGCCGTCGCGATGTCGGCCGCATGCATCCCCACGCCCGTGTCGCGGATCTCGAAGCGCAGCCGGGCACCCCGGCTTTCGTCCGCCACGCGCCCGACGGCGAGATCGACCCGCCCGCCGGGCGGCGTGAACTTGACCGCGTTGCTGAGCAGGTTGAGCAGGATCTGGCGCAGCTTGCTGGCATCCAGATGCACCTGCGGCAGGCCGTCCGCGATCGTCGGGACAAGTTCGATGCCGCTGGCGGTGGCGCTTGCCTCGACCATCTGCAGCGCGGAGAGCGCCACGGCACCGGCATCGGCCGGGCCTGCGTCGAGGCGCATCTTGCCGACCTCGGCCTTCGTGAAGTCGAGCACGTCGTTGATGATCGACAGCAAATGCTGGCCCGCCTCGTCGATATGCCCGGCATAGGTGCGGTAGCGCTCGTTGCCGACCGGCCCGACGATCTGGGTGCGGATCATCTGCGCGAAGCCGATGATGGCGTTGAGCGGCGTGCGCAGCTCGTGGCTCATGTTGGCAAGGAAGGCCGATTTCGTGCGGCTGGAGGATTCCGCTTCGGCACGCGCGAGGTCGAGCGCCACCGCCTCGCGGTGCTGGCGCGCGATCTCGCGGTCGGCATGGCGCACGACCGCCAGCAGGATCAGGAACGCGGCGGCGAGGATCGCGATAAGGATCGCGTTCTGGATGCCCACATGCGCGATCACCGCCCTGTGGCTCTGGGTCAGGTCGGAATAGACCTCCATGATCGCGGCGACGCGCGTGTCGTCGGGGCCCGCGTGGATCGGCAGGTAGCAGGCGACGACCCAGCGGTCGGTAACCGGGCCTTCGACCGCCTCGAACCGCGCGCGATGCTCGAGCCGGCAATCGACAAGGCCCGCGAGGGCGGCCTGCAGCCCGGCGCTGGTGTACGAGTTCGAGCCGATCTGCGCGGCTTCGGTCGAGAAGACCGTCAGGCCTGTCCGGTCGAACAGCTTCACCTTGAGGATGCGCGTGCCCCGCGAGAGCTCGCGCACGTCGGCGAGCATCATCCGGGTCAGGCCATGGGCGAGGATCTCGTCGCGCGTCATGAAGCTGGCCCTGGCCGCGAAGTCGGCATAGCCCGGCCACAGGAGGTTCGCGAACAGGCGGTTCAGCGACAGCGCCGACTGTTCGGCGGTGTCGGCAAGATCGACCAGCGCCTTGGAATAGGAAATGTACGAAAGCAGGCCGGCGGCCAGAATGAAAATGGCCCCGGCCCCGATCGCGACCTTGCGCGTGATCGAGTTTTCGCGGCGAGGGTTGCTGGCGGCGGCCACGCTGGTCCTTTGAGGCACGGGATTTCGGTCGGCAAGTGGGGGGGTGGTCTCTCCCGATAAACTACAATTGTATTAGTATCCGGTTAAGTCCGATAGAGCCGGACCGTCAGGCCCGGATCAGCGCTTCGCACTCGGCCGCGCGCAGGTCCCAGCGGTAATTGGCGGTAACCCAGTCAACCTGAAGGCGCAGGCGGGAATCGAGCGCCGGGTTGTTGGCGACGAAGGCTTCCGCGATGGTCGAGGCGGAATTGACATAGGCGTCGGGGTCGATGTTGTTGCCGACGACCGGGGCAAGGATGCCGTGCTCGCCGACCGTCTCGGGCAAGGCGCCCAGCGCCGTCGTGACGACCACGCAGCCGGCCGCCATCGCCTCCATCACCGCGATCGACGAGGTTTCCGACGCGACGTTGGGATAGAACAGCAGCAGCGCCGTCTTCAGCGCTTCGGCCAGTTTCGCCTGCGGCACGTTGCCGTGATAGACGACGCCCGGCGACGTCTTCGCCTCGGTCGCCAGCAGCATCCAGCTCGTCTGGTGGCGGAACAGGTTGTTGGGCGGATAAAAATCGAAGCTCGAGAACACGTCGAGCACCAGCTCGGGCCGGCGCTTGTACAGCATCTTGAAGAAGGCGAGCGCCTGCTTCAGGCCCTTGTAGGGAACCGACGTGAAGGCCGCACGCGACTTCTTGTGCGCGACGATGCTCTCGCCCGGCTTGAACAGCGTCTCGAAGCGCGGGCCGATGGCGTTGCGCAGCACGTCGACCCGGTCGCGTTCCACGCCGTGCGCCACGTAGTTGGCCTTGTGCCAGCCGCTGACGCACACGATCCGGTCGCGCGGATGGGATAGCGCCTTCAGCGCCGTCTCCTCCTCGGTCCCCGGCACGAACACGTTGTGCTGCCAGGCCCAGATCGGGGTATCGCCGTGGAGGCTGCGCAACGGCGCGACATGGTCGGCGGCGGAGGTCAGGAAGATCGCATCGAACCCGGCGGGCAGCGTCCCGGTCCAGCGTTCCTGCACCACGCCGCGCCGCGGGCCGGGGCGCGTGGTGCCGGTGAACACCGCCACCTGGTGGCCGCGCGCGGCCATGGCGAGTGCCAGATAGACCTGAGCCGATTCCGAGCCGGGCAGCGGGGCCTCGAACGGCGTGTCGACGTCGTAGTCGTGCGCGAGGTTCGGGTTGACGAAGGCGATTTTCATGCCCGGCCTTGATAGCGCGAAGGCGCACGCCCGGCTACAGTCGCGTTCGAGGAGAGACGGACATGGCCCTGCATTTCACGACCGGTGAGTTCGCCGCCCGCCAGGCACGCGCGGTATCGGCCCTTCAGGCACGCGGCCTCGACGGGCTGCTGATGTTCCGGCAGGAAAGCATGTACTACCTGACCGGCTACGACACGTTCGGCTACGTGTTCTTCCAGTGCCTCTATCTGGGGGCCGACGGGCGCACGATGCTGCTGACGCGCGCCCCCGACCTGCGCCAGGCACGCCACACCTCCACGCTCGACGACATCCGCATCTGGGTCGACCGCGACGGGGCCGAGCCCGCGCGCGAACTCAAGGAAATCCTCGCGGGCTTCGGCCTTGCCGGCAGGAAGCTGGGCGCGGAGTACGACGCCTATGGCCTCACGCACGCCAACGGACGGCGGCTGGAAGCGGCGTTCGACGGTTTCGCCACGCTGGTCGACGCGTCGGACCTCGTCACGAAGCTGCGCGTGGTGAAGTCGCCCGCCGAGGTGGCGCATGTGCGCCGGGCGGGCGAGCTTGCCGATCTGGCGCTCGACGCCGCGCACGCGACGATTGCACCCGGAGCCTTCGAGGGCGACATCCTGGCGGCGATGCATGGTGCCATCTATCGCGGCGGCGGCGACGATCCGGCCAACGAGTTCATCATCGGCTCGGGGCGCGATGCGCTGCTGTGCCGCTATTTCAGCGGCCGCAAGCATCTGGCCGAGCAGGACCAGATCACGCTCGAATTCGCCGGCGTCCACCGCCACTACCATGCCTGCCTGATGCGCACGGTGCCGGTGGGCCGTGTCGACGACCTGCACCGGCGCATGCACGGCGTGTGTCTCGACGCGTTCGAGGCCTGCCGGGCGGCCCTGAAGCCCGGCGAACCGGTCGGCAAGGTGTTCGACGCTTATGCCCGTGTGTGCGACGCCGCCGGCATGGGCGAACACCGGCTCAACGCGTGCGGCTATTCGCTGGGCACCACGTTCGCGCCCAACTGGATGGACTGGCCGATGTTCTATGCCGGCAATCCGGTGATCGTCGAACCGGGCATGGTCTTCTTCCTGCACATGATCCTGATGGACTCGCCAAGCGGCACCGCGATGTGCCCGGGGGCAAGCGTGCTGGTGACCGCAGGCGGCAACGAGATGCTGTCGGGGCGCGCGCTCGATCTCGTCGCGCGCTAGAAGACCGGCGCCGCGAAGAACACGCCGCCGAACAGCAGCCACGCCACCACCAGCGTCCACACGACGTTGAGCCCCTGCGCACCCACGAACGCGAGTGCGGGCCTGCCGCCGCCTTCCGAGACGAGATCGGCAAAGCGCGTCTCGAGCCCGATGCACACGAAGGCGAGCGCGAACCACCACACGCGCAGCTCGGCCAGCGCCCCCTTGGTGCCCGCGACGAGGGCGGGATCGAGCAGGAACGAGAAGACCAGCGACACGGCGGCGAAGCCGATGACGAACTTCGGGAAGCGCTGCCAGATCACGCGCGCCGACGGCCGCGTGCCGGCAGCATTGCCGTCCTTGCCCGCTTTGCTTTCCTTGAACGTCCACCAGATGGCCAATGCAAACGCCGCAATGCCGATCAGCGCGTTCTGCGAGAACTTGACGATGACGCCCGTCTTCATCGCCGCCTCGCCGATGAGGGCACCCGCCGCCACGACCGAAGCGCTGGTGTCGAGCGTGCCGCCGAGCCACGCACCCGCGACGATCTCGTCCATGCCCGTCGTCTTCGCGATCCACGGCATCGCCACGATCATCGGCACCGCGACGACGAGGACGAGCGAGGTGACGTAGGAGAGCTTCTTCTTGTCGCCCTGGATGGCGCCGCACGCGGCGATGGCGGCCGACACGCCGCAGATCGACACGGCCGTGGACAGCATGGCGGCGAATTCGTCGTCCACGCCCAGCCGGCGGCACAGCCACAGGCACGCGAACCACACGACGAACACGACGAGCAGGGCCTGCGCGATGCCCAATGCCCCGGCCTGCAGCACTTCGCCGAACAGCAGGCCCGCCCCCAGGATCACGAGGCCGGTCTTGACGAAGAACTCGGTCTGCACGGCGGGCTTGAGCCAGTCCGGCAGGCCGACCGTATTGCCGATGGCAAGGCCGAGGACGAGCGACAGCACCACATACTCGATCCCCCAGTCGACGAAGAAGCCGTTGCCGGCAAGCACGCGCGCACTCCACGCAAGCGCGAACACGGCCGGGAACGCGAGTGCGAACGCGGCCACGCGCCCGCCCATCAACGCGATGCCCAGGCTCGCGAAGGCAAGCAGGCCCGCCCCCACGAGCGCCACGCGTTCGAGATTGGCGGTCGCGAACACGCGCGCGGGACCATCGGCCGCCGCATGGCCGCGGATTTCCGCGCCCAGGGCACCGGCCAGCGTGCGGCTGCCCAATGCGGCAAGGCGCCCGGCCGCGGTCGCGATCTCGGCACGGCTGCCGGTGGCGAGCGCTTCCTGCAGCCCGCGGGCAAGTTCGGCGGCTTTCGCGTCGCCCGTGTCGCTTGCCTGCGCGGCGATCCGCGCGAGGCCGTCGTTCCAGCCGGGTGTCGCGGCGGCGATCTGGGCCTCGGTCGTCCAGCGCAGCGACGTGACGACGCGTGCGGGATCGGCGAATTTCCACGCGAAGGCCGCGAGCACGGCGCCCAGCACGGCAAGCCCGACGACCACCGCCGTCCAGTCCTCGCCCAGCCGCCGCAGGCCGGTGGCGGGTGCCGCCTCCGAAATCGTCGCCGCGTTGGTGTCCATCGTCCCGTCTCCCGATTCCCGAATTGCGAAGTTGTCGGCAAGTCGGATACAGGCGGGCGGCGGGAACCGGCAAATGAGTTTAGTTGCGCCGCCGGGATAGAAATTCTGCGCGGCTTCGCGCTAGGGTGGCGACGGAATGCCTACGCTCGATCCGCGCTCGGTCATTTTTGTCCTGCTCGTCGTCACGACCGGCCTCGTCGTCCAGCTCGTGCTGACGGCGCTGCGCCGGCGTGGCGAGCGCGCCCTGCGCTGGTGGCTGGTGGCCGCCCTGCTGGGCATCTGCGGCATCGTGCTGATCCTCGGGCGCGGTGTCCTGCCCGACTGGATGTCGATCTGGCTCGCCAACACGGTGATCGCGGGCACCTACATCACGATCTGGCTGGGCCTGCGCGTGTTCGACGGACGACCGGTGCCGTGGCGCGTGGCGGGCGCGCTGTTCGGCACCTTTGCCGTGCTGTTCGGCGCCATGTTCCTTTCCGGGGCCGGCCTGCCGGCGCGCATCCAGTTCATCTCGGTCTACGTGTCGGGACTGTGCTTCCTCGTCGTCCACGACCTTGCGGCCGAACGCTCGCTGCCCTCGCGCATGTTCGCCGCGACGCTGCTGGGCGTGCAGGCCACGCTTTTCGCGTTGCGCGCGTTCGTCACGATGTTCTTCCCGCCGGGTGCGGATTTCATGACGCCCGACACGATCCAGGTCGCCTTCCTCGTGCTGCAGGCGGTCTTCGCACCCCTGTGGATCGTGGCGCTGCTGGCGATGACCGGCGAGCGCGCGCAAGCCCGCCTCGCGGCGTCGCTCGCCGAGCAGCAGCACGCGAGCGAGGCCAAGTCGGAATTCCTGCGCCGCCTCGCGCACGAGGTGCGCACGCCGCTGGGGGCGGTCACCGGCTTTGCCGACCTCATCCGCGAGACCTCGCGCGACGAGACCGCGCGTGCGCAGGCCGGCTACATCCTGTCGGCCGCCTCGCACGTCGTGGCGCTGAGCGACGAACTTCTCGACCTCGCGCGCATCGAGGCGGGCAAGGTCGCCCTCGAGCCGCGCGAGGTCGACGTGGCCCGCACGGTCGACGAAGCGCTCGCCATGCTGCGCGGCACGTTCGACGCGAGGCGCATCCGCGTGGCGCTGCACACGCCCAAGCCCGTGCGCCTGTCGGCCGATCCGCGCCACCTGCGCCAGATCCTGCTCAACGTGCTGGGTAACGCCGCGAAATTCGGGCGCGAGGACGGGCACGTGGAACTGCGCCTGTGGGCCGACGAGGCCGGTGCGCACGTCTCGATCGCCGACGACGGCCCGGGTATTTCGGCCGCCGATCCCGCAGCCTTGTTCGAACCCTTCGCGCGCGGCGAGGGCACGACGGGCGTGGAAGGCAGCGGCCTCGGCCTGCCCATCGTCAAGGGACTGGTCGAAGCGCACGGCGGCCATGTCGAGATCGAAAGCGTGCCCACCCGCGGCACGACGATCCGCCTGCATTTCCCGGCAAGCCGGGTTCTTTAAAAAAATCCAAGTCGTGGATGCCCGGGTCAAGCCCGGGCATGACGGAGCTATGGGTGGCCGCCTCGCCCTCGCCGTCATGCCCGGGCTTGACCCGGGCATCTACGACTTTTCCGCTGCATGCGACTTGACATTGTCCTATGATAGGTATATTGTCTAACAATGTATTCCAGTAAAAACAGCCATTTTTATCGAAAGGAACCTGACAAATGACTATAAATTCCTGCGCTATCCAGCCCCGCAAGCACTTCGACTGGAAGCTCGCCGCCGAGATGCTCGCGGCCGGTGCGCCGACCATCGCGGTCGCCCAGCATATCGGCTGCTCGCGCCAGCACGTCTGGAAGATGATGCGCAACTCCGACGCGTTCCGCGCCCGGCTGGGGGCGACACATGCCCGCGTGGTGATCGAGAACGACGCCGAACTCGACGGCCTGCGCGGCAACGTCGTCACGATCCTCAAGCAGGAGATCGAATCGGGCAACGTGCGCGTCGCCATGTGGCTCGCCCGGCGCATGCGCCTCGTCGGCCCCATCTTCCCGGCACGCGCGGCGGCCGGCGAACCTGCGGCGGTCGATCCGGTCGCCACCGATCCCGACGCGCGGCTCGACCTCGACGACGCCGGAAACATTGCGCGACAAGACGCGATTGAATCGCCGTCAACCGTCACATCCGTTGAGAATCAGGCGGATGGCGCGTTGACGGTCAACGCCCGTCAACTGCCGTCAACCGACAGCGCCACCGCCCCCGTCGCCGCCAACGACGCGATCGCGTCGGACGAATATCCGAGTTCGCCCAGCACTTCTTCCGTGTGCTGGCCCAGCAGCGGGGCCGCCTTCGCCACACCGGCGGGCGTGGCCGAGAACTTCACCGGCGCACCGAGCGTGGAAACGCGGCCGAGCGTGGGGTGATCGGTCTCGACCACCATGCCGCGCGCGCGCGTCTGCGGATCGGCCAGCATCTCGCCGATCGACAGCACGGGGCCTGCGGGCATGCCGGCGGCCTCGAACACCGCCAGCCAGCCCGCGGTCGTGCGCGCGGCGAACAGCGGGGCGAGATCGGCGACGAGTGCGGCAAGATTCTCCATGCGCGCGGCATTGCTGGCATAGCGCGGATCGGCTGCGAGGGGCGGGTGCGTCGAGGCACGCGACGAGCTTCAGCCATGCCGCCTGGTTGGCCGCACCCACGTTGATCCAGCCGTCCGCGGTGGCGAAGGCCTGGTAGGGCGCGTTGAGCGGGTGGGCCGAGCCGAGCGGCCCCGGCGACACCCCGGTCGCGAGTGCGATCGCCGACTGCCAGAAGGTCTGCACGATGCCGGCCTCGAACAGCGAGGTGTCGACGAGCTGGCCCTCGCCCGTGGTGCCACGCGCCTGCAACGCGGCAAGGATGCCCATCGCGGCGAGGATGCCCGAGGTTATGTCGGTGACGGGCGCGCCCACCTTCACCGGGGCGCGGCCCGGCCCCTCGCCCGTGATGCCCATCAGGCCCGACATGCCCTGCGCCACCAGGTCGAAGCCGCCGCGCGCGGCATAGGGCCCCGTGCGCCCGAAGCCCGACAGCGAGCAATAGACGAGCCGCGGATTGAGCGCATGCACCGCCTCGTACCCGAAGCCCAGCTTGTCGAGCGTGCCCAGCCGGTAGTTCTCGATCAGCACGTCCGCACCCGCCAGCAGCCGGCGCAGCACGTCCCGGCCGCCCTCCTGCTTGAGGTCGACGGCGATGCCCCGCTTGTTGCGGTTCATCATCAGATAGGCCGCACTCTCCGTGCCCACGCGCGGCGGCACCATGCGGCGCGTGTCGTCGCCGCCGGGCAGCTTCTCGACCTTGACGATTTCCGCGCCCATGTCGGCCAGCATCAGGCCGGCGACGGGGCCGGCCATGATGTGCGCAAGCTCGATAACGCGCAGGCCGGCAAGCGGGCCGGGCACCGTCTAGCGCCCTTCGAATTTCGGCCGGCGCTTCTCGAGGAAGGCGCGATAGCCTTCCAGATAGTCGCGCGTGTCGCAGTTGGCGAAGCCTTCGAGATATTCGGCCTTCGACAGCGGTTTGGCGCTCTTGAGCCGCCTTGCGAACTTCTTGTGCCAGCGGTTGGACAAGGGTGCGCCCGACGCGATGCGCCCGGCCGCCAGATACGCATCCTCCTCGACCTTCGCGTCAGGCACCACACGCGTGACGAGGCCCTTGTCCTTCGCTTCCGCCGCGCCGAACACGCGCGCCTCCAGCAGGATCTCCAGCGTCGTGGCGTGGCCCACGAGGCCGACCAGCGCCGAAAGCTCGGGATACGCCATGATCACGCCGATGCGGTTGATCGGCACGCCGAAGCGCGCACTCTCGCCCGCGATGCGCATGTCGCACATGCTGGCGATCTCGAGCGAGCCGCCCACGCACAGCCCGTGGATCAGCGCCAAGGTGGGATGGCGGCAACCGTCGATCGCCGCGAGCGTGGCGTGCATCGTCTTGCCGTAGGCCACGGCCATGCGCGTGGTCTTGCGCGTCGTCTCGAATTCGGAAATGTCGGCACCGGGACCGAACGCCTTGTCGCCGGCCCCGCGCAGCACGATGCAGCCGATGCCGTCTTCGGCGTGCAATGCACGCATCGTCTCGCCGAGCTGGGTCCACATCGCGCGCGAGATGGCGTTGAGCTTCTCGGGCCGGTTGAGCACGACGGTGACGATCCTTGGATCGCCGGCGGCCGCGCGGTCGACCTGCACGGGATCGCCCGGTGCGGTCGCGTAGGGTTTCTTCGCTTTTGGCTTCGTCTTGGCTTTCATCCGGTCGCTCCCCTTTGCGTCACCATACGCAAAGGGGAAGGCCGGAAGGAAGCCTCGCGACTAGCGGAACAGGCCGAGCAGCGTGGAAGGCTGCTGGTTGGCCAGCGACAGCGACTGGACGCCGAGCTGGCGCTGGACCTGGCGCGACTGGACCTCGGCCGAGGCCTTGCCGATGTCGGCATCGACCGTGGCGCCAAGGCCCGTCTGGATCGCGTCGACCTTCGAGTTGATGAAGTTGCTGTGCAGGCGCAGGGACCGCGCATCCGACGCGTTGTTCGACATCGCGACGTTGACCGTCTGCGCGAAGGTGTTGAGCGAGGTCAGCGCCAGCGTGGCCGCCGAGGCCGACGTGACCGACGAGGTCGTGAAGGTCGTGAAGGCCGCGCGCACGCCGGACTGGCTGGTCAATGTCAGCGTGGTCGCCGAGACGTCGGAGATGAAGGTGCGCGCGACCGAGGCCGCCGACAGCAGGTTGATGCCGTTGTAGTTGGCCTGGGTGATGAAGTTGTTGATCTGCGAGGTCATCGCGTTGAAATCGGCGGTGTAGATCGTGCGCTGGTTGGCGGAG